>NZ_AAQJ02000002.1 GCF_000168295.1 Rickettsiella grylli | reverse complement strand
AGAAACGAGAACCTTCATTTTCAGAAAGATACAGCCCTAAAATTTCTTTACGACCCTGATTGTTAACACCCAAAACCGAATAAAAAGCACGACTACTGACTTTTCCTTCAATACGCACCTTAAAATGCATGGCATCGAGAAATACGATGGGATACACAGATTCTAACGGTCTATTTCGCCATTCCGTTATAACCGGCATTAATTTATCGCTTATCAAGCTAATTTTAGCGGCTGAAACCTCAAGACCATACATATCCGCCAGATGTTCTTGGATCGCCTCATAGCTCATCCCAAGTGCATACAATGACAGTATTTTGTTATCTAAGGACTCGTTTAAAACCGTTTGACGTTTCTTAACCATTTGTGGTTCAAACGTTCCTAAACGGTCTCGGGGTGTTTCTAGCTCAAAACTTTCTGTCCCCGTTTTTAATAACTTACTGGTTTTTCCATTGCGTCGATTTGAGATATCCGTTGCTTTAGATTCTGATAAATGAGCGTCTATTTCCCCCTCTAACGATGCTTCGATAATTTGTTTTATTAACGGCGTTAATATTCCATCTTTTCCTGTTAACGATTCTCCTGATTTTAGCCGTGCTATCGCTTCAGCTTCAAATTCTTTACTGAGTATGGCTTGTTTCATGTCAACTCCTAAAATTGTTGATTTAGTTTAGCGTTGACACAGTTAATTGAATACTCCCTAATCCGGCAACGGTATTTCTTCTATCGTGGTTTCGCCCATCACGAAAGGTTCTTGAAAAGGAATGAAACACGTAAACGTAGCACCGTGATCCAATTCACTTTCAACGTAAATCTCACCATCCAGGTCATCAACGAATTGTTTGACAGTGGTTAATCCTAGACCTAAGCCTTTGTAAATCCCTTTGTAGGAAGGCGTTAAACGCTTGAACCGAATAAAGATCTCCTCTTGCTTATCTTTAGGTATACCCATACCGGTATCACTTACACTCAGTTCGACGATGACTTCTCTTGATTCTTTTTTCTTGAGTGCAATATTGACAGTAACCTGTCCTTTTTTAGTAAAGGTTAATGCATTGGAGAGCAGCTCTAATAGAATACGCTGTACGCGTACGGGGTCACCCATTACGTATTGAGGAATGCGCTCATCATAGTGAAACTGTAAAATGAGTTGCTTTTCTGCGGCCAAGGATTTATTAAGGTTGATGATTTCTTCCAATGGTTGACGTAAATCAAATTTCTTTTTAACGAATGGAATTTCACCCGTAGCGACTTGAATCCCTTCTAAGACATTATTATGGAAATCCAGTAAGGCATGGCTGGATTTAACAAGATCGTTCGCATACTCAGAAATAGTCAGATCGTTAGTTTTTGATTGCAGCAACTCAGCACACCCTATAATGCCAGACAATGGTGTTCGTATATCGTGACGCATGTTTTCTAGAAATTCAGTTTTAGCTTGGTTGGCCACTTCTACTTGTTTTTTGGCTTTTTTTAGTACTTCTTCTTGTTGTTTTTCTTTGGTGACATCAACAGCCACTCCTGTAATAGCAATTATTTTCCCCATTTCATCTGATACAGGGAAACCACGATCGATAATCCATCGCATTTCTCCGTCAGATCGAATAATACGATAATTTTCTCTAAATCGGGCTTTTAATCCATCCTCAACTACCTTTTGTTTCATTTTAAGAATAGGATGAATTTTTTGGTCTGCTGGATATAAATGGCTAATCCAAATACTCGGATCTTTATAAAGCGCTTCTCGGGATCGACCCCAAATTTCTTCATAAGCTGGGCTAACGTAGGCAAGATAAGTAAACTCTGGATCGCCAAGCCAATATACTTGTTCGCTCTGCTCAGCAAACTGGATTAAAAAAGATTTAATACTCTCTAACGTTAGCAGGCTCATAAAAATTCTCTCTGATTATTTCAAAGTAACTCATCGTTGAAGGATAGCTTAAATAATAAATAAACTATGTAATCTTCAATGTTGGGATGGAAACTCCAACACTATCTTTTTGTTCTAAATTAAAATCAATTTGATCTAATTGAAGAATAAACCGTTTTAATAAGTTTAATATCTGCTGAAAAATAATTTTTTTTTGCTGGGTCGATAATTGGGTTTCCCAAAAAATCATTTCTTTTTGAAAGCAACGATGAAAATCTTGAAACCAACGGTCATTTAATAAAGTTAACGATGAAGAATTTAATTCTGAACCTAATAAGGGAGAAAAAGATTTTAAGAAAGTTTGATAGATAACCACCGTCGCATAAAGAACGAAGCTTTGAATCAATGGATCGGGATAGCAGAGTAAGTCTTTAAACCACTCCGAAAAGTGCTGACGATGTAGATTGCTTTGTTGATCAAAAAATTTAAACGACAAAATCTGCGAAATTTCTAAATTTGCTTCCATACTATCTAAACCAAGCACCTTCCAATCGTGAATTAAAGCATCACCGACCCCACTCATGGCCATCGAAAGTTCTTTGAGAAAATTTCCCTTTGGGCAGTCTATTACTGACCATTCATTAAAGCGACAAACAAAAGCTGCACCTAAAAAATCAATGAGCGCAAATCGAGCAAAAATTTTAGGGATTATTTCTCTCGCATTTGATAATTTTCTATAAATAACATGGTTTTCTATAGAGGAAAACCCATATTGAAATATATCATTTTGTAAAAAACTGAACATCGATTTTGAATAGAATGTCATCCAATGATCGTGATTGTACTTCTTCTTTAGGTTACTTCTATTCAAGAAGTAATTTTTAGTTTCCTTTTGGAAAAGATCAGTATAAAAATCAGAATTTTTTGAAAATTTTATAGCGCTGTCATGCCATACTGTAAAGGTATCGAAGAAAATATCTCCCACTTCTTTTACTAAAGAAGCAATGATTTCCTGACAAACAAAATCATCTACATTTTTTTTATATCTATTGGAAAGCTCTTTTTTTTCTAAAATTAATGTTTCATCTTCTTTTGACTGGAAGAAAACTGCTTCGTTCTGAAGATGGCCATTTTCTAAGTCTAAATGATATTTACCAAAATAAGGATAAGTTTTCCCTGATCGCAATGAAAGATCTTCAGCTAAATTTACCGTAGCAGAAAAAAAGGTTTTTCCAGCGGTCTCAATTGTCTCCATCAAAGCAAATCGTTCAAATGGATATGGATGGTAATAAGCCAAACGATATAATTTTAGTCCCTGTTTTTTCATTGTCGCATCCCATGTTGTCATGATGGAATGCATATAATCACTGTATTTCCAACTCAGTAAAGTATCTACTCCTAAAGTATCCCAATCTTTCAAAAATAACCGCGAATGGGTGGCATCTTCATAGGTATGTGCATTGATTACTTCTTCAAGAGAATTTGGTGTTTGCGTATTACAAGGGTAACGAAGATAATACTGATTAAAATCCTCGAAGCCCATAACAAATTCAATCATGGGTGGCATCATATAAGCTAAGGTCTGATGATTTTTTTTTCGATTATGTCTAATCCAAGACTGTATTAAATGATGTTGTTTAAAGCGTTGTGCTTGATTATCAATTTTGGGTTCCAGAAAACACTGAAACTGGCTTAGAAAGGCTTTATTATTTTTTAAAAAGGACGAACTATTAAAAAGCGGTACTCGAGATCTTGCATAGGTTGAAAGCATAAAATTCTTATTATCGTAAAGATGAAATATAAAAAGTCAAAAGTACTTCAAATATACATTTTTTATTTCTAAATCTATAAAAAATGAAATGATGTGAAGTAGTAAAATAAAATTGTTTATCTTTTCCAGTAAAATGTCAATATTTTAAGCTCATGTATATTAACAATTTTCATTAAAGAAAGCGATTAAAACAGAAGAATTGCTTTTGCGCGTGAGAACTATTAAAGGTGAAAACTTCTAATCATTCTGCTATTGGGTAAAAATGACTTCTCAGGATTTATCCGATTATGTCCATGGATGATAATTTCTTAAGGCTTCTCTGTAAAATAAGTTACCAAGTAGGTAAAAAACATGATTTTCTTGCTAAATTTAAAGTTTTTTGCATATTGAATTAAATAATACGCGCATAGTATAGTTAAAAAAAGATAGTATTTTGTCACTTTTTAGCGGTTCAACTTAATTTAAAATTCAATAACCCGAGAGACAAATATTTTCTTCATAGAAGCAATAAGGATTTTAACAATTTTTTATGGAGATACATTTATGTTAGCGCTACCCCAACCAATACGTTATCAAATCGTCGCGCAATATCGAGATAATATGATGTTAATTAATATTCTCGATCAAGGCTTGTATTTTATACGTTCCGCTTATCAAATATTTACCATTCCAACACTGATGAATGGGTTTTCACAAGAAGATGCGGCTATAATAAAATATATTGTAAATTCAGAAAATCATAATTTGAAATAACCCTCTATTGATTAAAAAACATTTATTTTAAATAAGTTATATAATAATTTCACTCAAGCGTATCAACGTAAACTTTTAAAATTTTATCTCAGGGGATTTTAATGGAAATACAAAATCTTGAACGTTTAAAAAAAAAACTAGCAGAAACTACATTAGCGTACATTAGCCCCGGATCCATTTTAGGTCTAGGCAGTGGTAGCACCATCAATCATCTGATTACCGCATTAGCCGCTATTCGACATAAAATCGAAGGCGTCGTTCCAGCTTCCTTAGAAACTGAAAAACGATTAAAAGAACTTCATATTCCTGTTTTAGATCTAAATAGTGCCGGAGAATTAATGCTGTATATTGATAGTGCTGATGAAGTCAATCCTCATTTGCAACTTATTAAAGGAGGAGGAGGGGCATTAACGCGAGAAAAAATTATTGCTTCCGCAAGCCAGAATTTTATGTGTATTATTGATGAAAGTAAGTATGTCGGAATGCTTGGTCAAAAAGGTTTACCGCTTGAAGTGATTCCAATGGCGCGTAGTTACGTTGCGAGAGAGATAGTAAAATTGGGAGGATTTCCTTTTCTTAGAGATAAATTTATTACTGACAATGGAAATATTATATTGGATACTCAGCATTGGGATTTTACTGACCCTATTAAACTTGAACGTTTACTCAATAATATTCCAGGCGTAGTCAGTAATGGATTATTCGCCCAGCGTCCTGCAAATAAACTACTTATAGCCAATAAAAACGGCATCAAAATCATTGAAAGTTAATTAATAACGGTAATAATCCGATTTATAAGGCCCTTGGCGTTTTACGCCAATGTATTGCGCCTGATCAGGGGTTAATTGGGTTAATTTAGCACCTACTTTTTCTAAATGTAAACGCGCCACTTGTTCATCAAGTATCTTCGGTAACCTATAAACTTGTCCTTTTTGGTACCGTTCATTATATTGCCATAATTCAATTTGTGCTAAAACTTGATTAGTAAAAGAATTAGACATGACAAAACTGGAATGGCCTGTTGCACAACCTAAATTAACTAAACGACCTTCTGCTAGTAATAATAAACGTTTTTGGTCGGGAAAATTGATCTGATCCACCTGTGGCTTGATATTTAACCAATTAAATTGGCGTAGCCCAGCCACATCTATCTCTGAATCAAAGTGACCAATATTGCAAACGATAGCCAAATCTTTCATTTGTTGCATATGATTTAAAGTAATGACGTCTTTATTCCCCGTTGCCGTAACGAATATATCGCCTAATGCAACGACTTCATCCATCGTAACGACGCGATAACCTTCCATGACTGCTTGTAATGCACAAATAGGATCAATTTCAGTAATCCAAACCGTTGCCCCATACGCTCGAAGACTTTGTGCACATCCTTTTCCAACATCCCCATAGCCACACACAATAGCAATTTTCCCTGCAATCATCACGTCAGTGGCTCGCTTTAAGGCATCAATCAATGACTCTCTACAACCATAAAGATTGTCAAATTTAGATTTTGTCACCGAATCGTTCACATTAATAGCGGGAATACGGAGTGTTTTTTCTTTTTGCATTTGATAGAGTCTATGCACACCGGTCGTTGTTTCTTCTGATACTCCTTTAATCGCCTGTAGTCGTGTAGGATGCTTTTCATGAAGTAATAAAGTTAGATCGCCACCATCATCTAATAATAAATTGGGCGTCCAATCATCCGGTCCCGCTAATGTTTGTTCAATACACCACCAAAATTCTTCTTCTGTTTCTCCTTTCCAAGCAAAAACGGGTACGTTCTTAGCGGCCATAGCCGCAGCAGCATGGTCTTGCGTGGAAAAAATATTGCAGGATGACCAACGTACTTCAGCACCTAAATCAAGTAAGGTTTCAATTAAAACAGCCGTCTGTATCGTCATATGTAAACAGCCCGCAATCCGGGCCCCTTTCAGGGGTTTTTCAGAACCATATTTTTTCCGCAAAGCCATTAAACCAGGCATTTCTTTCTCGGCAATCGTTATTTCTCGTCGCCCCCAATCCGCTAAACTTAAATCTGCAACTTTATAGTCAGTGATGTTAATTTTTAACTTTTCTTCAATCATAAAGGAATACCTTTAAATACTAAAAAATTGAGCGAGCATCGCATCATTAAAATACTATAAACGCGCCGATACAATAGAAATCAGCAGTCCTCTTGTCGAAGAGGGCAAATTAAATGAAGAAAAAACTAAAACTCCGTTAATTTACTTTCATGCGCTAATAAATCCGCGCGTAATATTTCTTTCTTATCGATTTTTTCCCAAGGAAAATCTTCGTTTTCGCGACCAAAATGCCCATACGCTGCAGTACGTTTATAAATGGGTTTTAATAAATTCAACATTTCAATTAAACCAAAAGGTCTTAAATCAAAATGTTGTTGAATAAGCTCAATAATTCGTCGATCAGATAATTTAGCGGTACCAAATGTATTGATGTTGATAGCAGTCGGTTCGGCAACACCAATCGCATACGAAATTTGAATCTCACATCGATCCGCTAATCCTGCCGCAACAATATTTTTTGCCACATAACGGGCCGCATAAGCCGCTGAGCGATCAACTTTGCTCGGATCTTTTCCGGAAAAACAACCTCCGCCGTGACGGGCCATACCCCCATACGTATCGACAATAATTTTACGCCCGGTTAAACCGGTATCGCTTAAAGGCCCTCCAATAACAAAACGACCGGTGGGGTTAATATAATATTTTGTGGTTTGTGTTAACCAGGCGGGGGGGAAAATCGGCTTAATAATTTCCTCCATAACCGCTTCTTTTAGGTCATCATAGGCAATATCAGGATCATGTTGAGTCGAAAGAACAATGGCTTCAACCTCAGTAGGCTTTCCATTTTGATAACGTAAAGTAACCTGGCTCTTTGCATCAGGACGCAACCAATTTAAACTATTATTTTTACGTAGTTTTGCTTGACGTTCCATTAATCGATGCGCATAAGTAATCGCTGCGGGCATAAATACTTCGGTTTCATTACTGGCATAACCAAACATTAAACCCTGGTCACCCGCACCTTGATCAAGTTTATCCAGTTTATCAACTCCCTGGGCAATATCGGGAGATTGTTTACCAATAGCCGTCATCACTGCACAAGATTCCCAGTCAAACCCCATCGACGAACTGTTGTACCCAATTTCTTTAACGGTTTCTCGAACAATTTGTTCTACGTCAACCCAAGCGGTTGTCGTAATCTCTCCAGCCACCAAAACCATGCCTGTTTTAACGATCGCTTCACAGGCCACTCTAGCGTTCATATCCTGACGTAAAATTGCATCTAAGACCGCATCAGAAATTTGATCAGCCACCTTATCCGGATGACCTTCTGACACTGATTCTGAAGTAAAGGTAGTATAATTATCCATTTTTTATTCTCAAACTTTAAAAAAAGAAATAAGAATTTAACGATGTTAAATTTAAAAAAGTATATACTATCGAATCTTTTTTAAAATAGCCAATTTAAAACGTAATTGCATTATTTTAGAGCATTTTACACGTTACGACGTGGGTTCTTGCATTAAAAATGTCGCCATAAACGCAAGAGAAAATCCAATAGGGATGATGAGCAAGGCACGATGATAATCACTCGGAGAATACACTCTGATTTGATTGAATAGCATTCCTTGAAAGTTAGCATCCATTAACCAACCAAATAAAGGTTGGAACACGGCATAACCGCTGATGGCCATAAAAGACACAACGCTCACAGAAGTGGCGGTTATACTTTTCGGATTACTCGCTGCAACTAAAGGATAACTCAAAACTTGAGTACTCGTAAAAAAACCTAATGCAAAAAATAATAGCGCAATGTTTGTTATAGACGCCATTGGCACATCGATAATTGTAATCATTAAGACGAAAGAAATAATGACGCCTAACATCATCAGTGGGATACGTTTCTGAAACCTGTCAGAAACCCAACCCACAACAGGTCCACCTATAATGGTTCCTACGAAAAGTAAACTGGGTGCAAATGATGCTTCTGTTGCAGAAAAATGGTTCGCTTGCTGTAAAAACAACCCTCCCCAAATAGAACCTAAAAGAACCATCGGTAAATTTAACAACGCCACATAAAGACCACATAAGCTATTTTGTGGATTGAAATAAGCCAATCGCCAACTTTTTAAAAGACCCATACGAGAAAGTTCTTGATGCATTTTTTTTTGTTCTTGTTTTAAATTTTCTGGATAATCTCGAACGACGCTCAAAATTATTAAGAAAATAACAACCCCTAAACTGGCATCAAAAAGTAACGCATAGCGCCACCCTACGAATTCAACTAATAACGTTAAAGGTGTTTGAGCAACCATACCTCCCAACATAGCCATCGTGACAATTAAGCCACTGACCAACGCCATATTTTTTGCTGGAAACCAACGCGAGGCCAATCGAATGCTGCTTAAAAAACAGAACGCGCTACCAATGCCGCTCATAAAACGAAATAGAGCGGCTAAAAAAAATGAATGGGTCATTGCAAAAGCAGCGATACCAATGATACAAAGAAATAAAGAAAAAAGAATAATTTTACGGGTTGAAAATCGATCTAACAAAGCACCCGCAACGGGTAAAAATAATAAATTAGCATAAAAATAATAAGCAGAAAGTTTGCCTAATCCTGTTGCATTCAGCGAAAAAGCGCGCATCAAATCAGCACTGATCGCATTAAACATATTCATTTGAATAAATTCATAGAAAAAAAATAAAGCCGCTGAAAAACAAACGATCCATGCTAATTTTTTATCCTGTTCTAACGCACGCCTGCTATAGGCCGAAGTCAGCATAAATTTTTCTCATGGATAAATGGTTGGCAATAGGTTTCACGCAAACAAAACGCTACGATCAAACTCACACTAAAACCGAGAGGGATTATAGACATTCCATATAAAAAATTACTACGCGAATAATACGGAACTCCGTGTAAAATAGTTTGATTCCAATTTAAATCAATCAACCACCCAAATAAGGGTTGAAAAACGGCCCCACCTCCCATAATCAGAATCGAAGCCAGGCTGGTCGCAAGACCCGTTAAATGTCTCGGATTACTTTCTGCAATTAAGGGATAACTAATAATTTGTGTACTCGTAAAAAACCCTAACAGTAAAAACAAAACAAGTAACGTATAAAAATGCAACGTGGATATCAATAAAATAGCGGTTAAAATAAGCAAGGAAAATAACGCGCCTATAATCATCAGCAATCGTCGCCTCGCAATAAAATCAGAAAACCAACCGACGAAAGGTGAGCCAATAATAGTTCCTAAAAAAATCATGGTTGAAACTAAAGAGGCTTGCGTTTTTTCCAAATGATGCACTTGCGTTAAATACAACGTTCCCCACAACGCGCCCAGTAAAATAATGGGTAAATTTAAAAGACACGTATACAATCCAGCTAAAATATTCTGTTTATTTTGCAACGATAAACGCATACTTTCCATCACCGGAATAGGCTTAATAGCACTTTCTATTATTTTTTGAGATGGATACGTCATGGGATAATCACGAACAAAAAGATAAATTAATAACGTAATTAAAAGACCTAATCCTGCGTTGATCAGAACTGCATTTCGCCAGCCTAATGCATGCACGACTAATGCAAAAGGCGTTTGCGCCACTATTCCTCCGGACATTGCAATCGTTATAATAATACCAATGATCAGTGCTAATCTTTGCGAAGAAAACCAACGTGTTGCTAATTTAATACAACTTAAAAAGCAAAAAGCATTACCTATCCCTGCTATAAAATGGCTCAATGCTGCGACTTTAAAAGAAGCACTAAAAGCAAACAGAATCGTCGATAAAACGACCATCACCATGGCGGTGAGTATAATTCTACGAATTGAAAATCGATCGACAAGAACGCCCGCAAACAATAAAAAAATAACATCTGCATAAAAATAAGTGGCAGACAAAAACCCCAATTGGCTCGCATTGATTGAAAAATCACGCATTAACTCCTGACTAATCGAGTTAAACATACCCAGCTGAATGAATTCATAAAAGAAAAAGAGTGCGGCGGACAAACAAACCAGCCAAGGTTCGAGCGTACAAAAACTGCGATCATTCATTCGCTTAGACGGGGTTATCACCATGAACGTGCCTCAAATAGAATTAACTTCACGAATTTTTAGTCTTTTATTTTTATAGCCTATTTGGGAGGCGTAGTGTATAACAAGACCGCTCCAATGTCCAAGTCAAACCATCCCGATGAAGTTTTACAATGAGTGTCACCGTATTGTTCACTGTTCAGGAAGAATGCGTCCTTAACGTTGAACTGTCTGATATTTGAACATCTAAAGAAGCCAACGACGATCGTCTGAAAAAAGTGCAACTTAAACCCTTTAAAACTTGTTTCGTTGCGTTTACTCTCGCAGAAATGAAGTCGCTCTCTTCATCTTTTATACGATTACTCGCATAGGAATTCATAAAACAGGCAACACTCGCAATACGAGAAAGACGAGAGTCTGTAAAAACCAGCGCAGCATTGCCTAACGCATTGATTATTAATGCAAAAAACTCCACGAATTTTGTCAAATAATACGGGATGTCTTTCGTAAAATGAAGGCTAACATTACTTTTCAATAAACTATTACACCATGCCAGCGCGGTATTTAACGTAAACGGTAGATCGCCGATGATTGCCGCTAAGGTTATCGCATCCGCAGCAACCCAACCTAATAACCCTGCTAAAGTCGCTGTACCGGTAAAATCTAAATAAATTAAACCAAAAAAAGCAGCCCCCATAACCACTATTTTTAAAGCATAATTGAAACTGTGCCGCCACTTAAGATTTTGCCATTTTTCCATCATGTTTTGCTTAATTATTTGCCACGAAAGCTCTGATTTCAATATCTCAGTAAATGTTCTAAACATCACGATACTTAAACCAACGAGCAACGCACTTGCTAATAGACCTAATAAAATGACAGTCACATGGGGGCATGTTACGGCCAAGGTGGAACAAATAAGGGCTAACATTTTTGAACCTTCCAGATACGTAATGGCTGCCGCTGCAATGCCGACCGATAAAGAAAAAAATCCAGCCGGTAGAAGTAAACATTTTTTACTCATCGATAATTGAAGACGATGACCGTGTTGATCGATAAATTCAGTCCTGTTGCCATTCCAAAGATTTTGAAAAAACTGCGGAACATGCTGTGAAAAAAGTTGAAAATTAGCTTTGGTTCCTGCTAAAAAAATCAACAAACTTAAAGGAATGACCATTCCCAGTGGCCCGCTAAAACTCGTTAATAATATAAAAATAGCACCGCCGGTACTCAATCCGCACGCGAACGATGCCAGTAACCCAATCATTAAACCGCATCCATAAAAAAACTTATCAGGCCATCGTACATAAGAAGCAATTAATTGAGTAGCCTCTAAAAAGGTATTTTCAATCGTTTCATACGGCAAATTAAATTTTTTATACTTTAAAAATTCTTTAATATACCCTATTAAAGTTTCTTTTTTAAATTTCTTCTTTGCATTAACTTCAGTATGCGCATACTCGAGTGATTCTAAAAAAAAGTTGATCAACGCAATTTCTTCAGTATTTTCAGCACTGTTGGCCGCAATTTCTTTAAATTGCCACAATTTTTCATAGACTAATTTAAATAATCCTAAATGGATTAATCTTCTAATCGATTTATTTATATTTTTTTTAAATTTTAGTTGTTGACGTTTTTTTTTATATTCATTATCGGCATCATTAATCCAATTTTCTTCCAAATCAGCCCACGCCTGAATAAAACAAAATAATTTAAATATATTTAATAATTCTATTTCCATATTAAATAGAGTTCTATCAAACTTGTTTTTTTTTACATTCGAAATAATTGCGTCACGTAGCGCCTCATTATTAATCATTTCTTTACTTTGAGCCTTTTTGACAAAAGCGAATTGCTCCGTTAAACCTGAGACGTAAAGTTTTTCAATGTATTTCTTTGAATAATTGGATACTCTATGAGTAGGCATAAAATTTATTTTTGAATAAAAACAATTCCCATCTGGAAAAATACAAAAATCAATTCTAAGCCGGTAAGATTAAGAAAATATTAATAAAAAAGGTGGCGGCTATCTCTCAATAAAGATGCATTTTTAGACTATTCCCTAAAATTAAATTTTATCCGCCAATTTAAAATGCTTTCTGCAAACTGCCACATAACGCTCATTACCGCCTATTTCGATTTGTTTACCCTCTGTTAACTTACGATGGCGTGCATCAAATCGTATATTCATCGTCGCTTTACGGCCACAATGACAGACTGTTTTTATTTCAATGATTTCATCAGCCCATATTAATAAATACAAACTTCCTTCAAAAGGTTCCGCCCGAAAATCACTCCGCAAACCATAACATAAAACAGGGATATTAAAACGATCAACGATAACCGTTAATTGTAATACTTGATTTTTTGTTAAAAATTGCGCTTCATCGATTAAAACGCATTTGATTATTTTCTGTTTTTGAGTTAAATAAGCGTCCATTTTTTTTAATAAATCGTCTTTTGGTGTAAACAAATTCGCTTCTGCGCTTAAGCCAATTCGTGAGCATATACGACCCGATTGAGAACGATTATCGATGGCGGGAGCAAACAGTAAGGTTTCCATACCACGTTCTTTATAATTGTAACTGGCCTGAAGCAATGTTGTACTTTTGCCCGCATTCATCGCTGAATAATAAAAATAAAGCTTAGCCATAGTCAAAAATATCAAAATTAGTTAAATTATGAAAACGCTTAACCATTAAAGAGGAATATTTTTATGACACTCACCCCTTCTCGCATGCTCCCATTAGGGACCAAAGCACCTGATTTTACACTACAAGATACACTGACGAGCAAGCCCTATCATTTATTCGATCATGTGCGTGATTCGAAAGCCACCGTCATTATGTTTATATGTAACCATTGTCCTTTTGTAAAGCATGTTATTCAGGAGATTATTCGTTTAGCGAAAGACTATCAAGCGAAGGGCATTTCATTTATAGCCATCAGTGCGAATGATGCCCTAAATTATCCAGAAGACGCGCCTCATAAAATGACACAACTGGGCAAACTATTAAACTTCAGTTTCCCCTATCTTTATGATGAAACTCAATCAATAGCCAAAGCGTATCACGCCACCTGTACTCCTGATTTTTTTATTTTCGATAAGAATCTCTTATGCGTCTATCGAGGTCAATTCGATGACTCTAGACCTAGCAATAAAATTCCAGTAACCGGTAAAGACATTCGTTCAGCTTTAGAAAACATACTCAAAGAAAAACTGGTTAATCCACACCAATTACCGAGCATGGGTTGCAATATTAAATGGAAATAAGTCGAAATTTAGTTGACCCTTTTGTAAACTAAAGAAAAAGTCGCATCGTCGTTTGATACGGAAAATTTGCTGTTTGTTTTATTTTTTAAACATTGATTCGACCAATCGAAATAGAGCAGTTTTTTTCATTTTCATGTTCATACTGGCCAGTTTCCAATGCTTTTGCCAATTCATTGACACACCTTTGTGCATTATCGGATAAAAGAGAAATCTCACCTAAGAGTTCTTTTACGTTTTCATGACTGTTTAATCTATCGATTATTTCTTGACGCGATTGGGGAAGATCAAGCAAACGTAAACTCATCGATGTATTTTCCATCTCTATTTTTGAAGATTTAAGTCGTACTTGAATAGAAAACAAAGCATCTAGAACGTGAATATGCGGCGTTTTTTCGATGCGTCGAAATTCTTCCTCAATTAAGTTCAAAAATAATTTTTTCGCTAAACGTTCTCTAAATCCTCGTTTAAAAACGGGATAAGGATTCATACCCGCTACTATAAAATGCCACCATTTTAGTTTAAAAATCTCATTTTCGATTCGCTTTAAATCAACACATTGGTAAGCATTGAAAAGAAATTTTTTTACAAAAAAATGCTTATGATATGCATTGAAAAAATAATATTGACCTGATAAAAAATTTAAGACATTTTTGAAATAATTACTTTTATTTTTTAAATATTTTTTTGGGTATACAACAGTGTCGTCATTATGAATAAAAAATTCATTTAAAATTTCGAAATGCCGTTCTAAAATCTTTTTCAGACTATTATCTACAATAAATGCATTTAAAAAACGAGGCTCTTGAAATATTTTTATTTTCTTTATATTTTGTAAATCAAATAAACGATACTTATTATTAACAGGTAGTGAGCCTTGTTTAAATAAACTTAAAAAACATTCTAAATAGTTAATTATTTTATCCCTATTAAATTCTTTTTTCATCCGTTCATAAGAATCATCTAAAGCGTAAATATACGTTAAAGAAATTCCCAAGCGCTGAGAAAAAAGATCAATTTTTTTCAATGTTTTCTTTATTTTCTGAATTGAAAAAATAATATTTTCAGCATACAAAATAAGCGCTTTAAAA